>NZ_JBEPDC010000006.1:0-34057 GCF_040300065.1 Nonomuraea sp. NPDC000554
GCCCTGACCAGCAGCACGTCGCGGGCCGTCTCCGTGCCGAACGAGGTACGGAACGGCGCCACCAGGGGCATCGCGATCCGGCGCAGCTCAACTCCGGTGATCTTCACGCTGTCTCCACTGTCTGATTCATCTGATGGTTCGACCGTATGCCACGCACGGACACCGGACTCACCCAGCGGTGTGGCATGACTACCCCGAGGAGTCGCACGTGACACGCCGTCACCATGGAGCCGACCTGGGGAAAGCCCTAGGAGGTTCCCCGAGGCGACGGCACCGGCCAGGTGACACCCTGTCGGCACGCACACGCCCTCAGGAGGAGACATGCCTGATCTGACCGGGCCGCCCGAACGGATCGCCGAACAGCTCGCCGAGGCCGTGGCGCTGCGCGACTTCCTCGAAACGGCGGGCACGCTGACGCTCGCCGACCGGCGCCGGCTCGTCCAGCAGGCACTCGTCCTCCTGGAGCAGAACTACGTGCACCTGCCGCTGAAGGCCGCGATGCACGCGGTGAACCCGGTCCAGCGGCTGCGGCTGCTGGGGCTGCGGCTGTCGCGGCAGAGCGACGCGACCATGGACCCGGAGTGGGCGTTCCACGCCGAGCTGTCGCAGATCTTCCACTCGGTGCGCGACCTGCACACCAACTACCTGCTGCCGCTGCCGTTCTCCAGCAAGATCGCCTACCTGCCGTTCCAGATCGAGGAGTACTACCAGGGCCAGGCCCGGCACTACGTCGTCACCAGGACCGTCGCGGGCTTCTCCGCGCCCGGCTTCGGCCCCGGCGTGGAGGTGACCCACTGGAACGGCATCCCGATCGACAGGGCGGTCGAGGTCAACGCCGACCGCTTCGCCGGGAGCAACCCGGCCGCGCGGCACTCGCGCGGCCTGCAGTCGCTCACGATCCGGCCGCTGCGCATCCACCTGCCGCCGGACGAGGAGTGGGTCCAGGTCGGCTACCTGGACGCGAACGGCGTGGCAGGGGAGCACCGCGAGACCTGGCGCGTCACCGACAACCTGCCGCCCTTCGTCGACGCCGACCAGGTCAGCGCCGCCGCCCTGGCGCAGGGCCTCGACCTCGGCACCGACGAGATCGGCCGGGCCGTCAAGATGCTGTTCGTCCCGCAGGCCGTCACGCCCGAGGAGTCCCTGGCGGCGGCGCGGCCCACCGCCGAGGCCCCGGCGGTGGGCGAGGACGTCCCGACGTCGATGCCCAGCGTGCTGCGCGCCAGGACCGTGTCCACGGCGTCAGGCGTTTTCGGCCACGTCCGCGTCTTCACCTTCAACGTGACCGACCCGAACGGGTTCGTCGCGGAGTTCGTCCGGCTCGTCGAGCTGCTGCCGCAGAACGGGCTGATCCTGGACGTCCGGGGCAACGGCGGCGGGCACATCTTCGCCGGCGAGTTCCTCCTGCAGACTCTCACCTACCGGGCGATCACCCCCGAACCGGTGCAGTTCATCGCGACCCCGCTGAACGTGCGGATCTGCCACCAGCACGCCGCCAACCCGACCGGGCAGATCGACCTCGGCCCCTGGAGCCGCTCCATGGAGCAGGCGGTGGAGACGGGCTCGGTCTACTCGGCGGCCTTCCCCATCACCCCCGGCGACGGCGCCAACGCCCTCGGGCAGCGCTACCACGGCCCGGTGGTGCTGGTCACCGACGCCCGCTGCTACTCCGCCACCGACATCTTCGCGGCCGGCTTCCAGGACCACAAGATCGGCCCGGTCCTCGGCGTCGACGACAACACCGGCGCGGGCGGGGCCAACGTCTGGACGCACGAGCTGCTCAAGACCCTGCTCGAAGTGCCCGAACCCGTCCCCGACAGCCCCTACCTGCCGCTGCCCCACCAGGCGAACATGCGGGTGGCGATCCGCCGCACGCTGCGCGTGAACGACCTGGCGGGCACCCCGGTGGAGGACCTGGGCGTGGTCCCCGACCACCGGCACCTCATGACCCGCGACGACGTCCTCCACGACAACGCCGACCTGCTGGAGCGCGCCGGGCAGCTGCTGGCCGGGCTGCCGGTGCGGCGGCTCGGCGTGCGCGTCTCCGACGGCGGCGGCGAGCTGCTGTTCGACACCCAGGGGCTGGACCGGGCCGACGTCTACCTCGACGGCCGCCCCGTCCTGTCGGTCGACCTGCCGCTGGCCTCCGCCGCCGTGCCCGGGCTGGTGGGCGCGCACAGAATCCACGTCGAGGGCTTCCAGACGGGCCAGTCCGTCGCGGTTCGGACGATCAACCGCTGAGGGTCATCGTCTAGGGGCTGGGCCGACGAGGCGCGCAGGCTGATCGGCTGCTAGGTCAGCGGTCGAGGACGCGCAGGGCGTGCGAGGCGCCGCTCAGCACCAGCGGGCCCGTCCCCGTGCAGGCCACCACGTCGGCCACCCGCGCGCCGAACAGGTCGGGGACGTAGATCGCGGGTTCCAGGCAGAGGGTCGTCCCCTCGGCGAGGGCGGTCTCGTCGCCGGGCCACAGGCGGGGCCCCTCGTCGTGGCCCAGGCCGATCCCCCGGCCGGCGTGCGGGCCCGCGAACCGGCCGTAGCCGCTGCCGTCGATGACGTCCGTCACCGCGCCGGCCACCTCGGCGGCCACCCCGGCGGCCGAGGACGCCCGGCCCAGCGCGCCGAGCGCGGCGGCGTGCGCGGCCAGGACCACGGAGTACATGGCCTCGAAGTCCTCCGGCGGCTCGGCCACCGCGAACACCCGCCCCACCTCGGCGCAGTAGCCGTCCCAGCGCCCGCACACCGACACCAGCAGCGCGTCGCCCGGGTTGATCACCCGGTCTCCCGGACGGTGGCCGGGCGAGGCCGTGTGCTCGCCCGCCGCGACCCGCGCCGACAGCACCTCCTCGCAGCCCGTCTCCAGCAGCAGCATCCGCAGCCTGAGCGCCATCGACCGCTCGGTCGCGCCGAACCAGGCCAGCTCCCCGGCCTGGCCCAGCACCGCGTCCGCCGCCGCGGCCGCCCGCCCGACCGCCGCCACCTCCTGCGGCTCCTTGGCCAGCCTGAGCGGCCCCAGCACGGACGTCGCTGGCACCAGCTCGGCCTCGATCGCCAGCCCGAACAGCTCCCGGACCCGCATCTCCGGGTCCACGCCGACCCGCCGCGCCCCGGCGGGAACCAGCTCCGCCGGGTCGGCGGTCTCGGCGGCCGCGTCCATGGTGACGACGAGGAACGCGCCGTCCCGGCCCCCGAGGAAGCGGAAGTCCGGGGACGGCCGCAGCACCAGGGCGTCGATCTCGGCGTCGGCCATGGCCGCGCGCACGGCCTCCAGCCTGGTCCGAGGCGTCACTTCGGCTCGTGCAGCCAGCAGGCGACCGGGCCGAAGTCGGGCTCCTTGTCCCTGCACACGTCCATGACGAGCGGGCAGCGCGGATGGAAGCGGCAGCCCGCCGGGGGGTCGGCCGGGTCCGGCACGTCGCCCGGCAGCTCGGTGGGCAGCACACCCAGCCCGTCCGGCTTGGGGATGGCCTGCAACAGCGCCCGCGTGTACGGGTGGCGCGGGTTCGCCCACACCTCGGCCGTGTCGCCCACCTCGACGATCCTGCCGAGGTACATGACCGCGATCCTGTCGGCGATCAACCGGACCACCGACAGGTCGTGGCTGATGAACAGCAGGCCCGCGCCCGACTCCACCGCCAGGTCCCGCATCAGGGTGGCGACCTGGGCCTGGGCCGAGGCGTCCAGCGCCGAGATCGGCTCGTCGCCGATCAGCAGCCGCGGCCGGGCCGCCAGCGCCCTGGCGATCGCGATGCGCTGCCGCTGGCCGCCGGAGAACTCGTGCGGGTGCCTGTCCGCGAAGTCGCGCGGCAGTCCGACACGTTCCAGCAGGTCGGCGGGCTTGGTCGTGCTGTCGCGGGCGGTGCGCAGACCGTCGGCGATCTGGTCGCCGACCCGGCGGCGCGGGTTCAGGGACGCGTACGGGTCCTGGAACACCATCTGGATGCCCGTCAGCTTCCTGCGGCGCAGCCCGAGCGGCGTGACCGGCTCCCCGTCGAAGCGGATGGACCCCGCGGTGACGGGGTTCAGCCCGCACACCGCCCGCGCCAGCGTCGACTTGCCGCAGCCGGACTCGCCGACCAGGCCGACGACCTCGCCCGCGGTCACCTCCAGGCTCGCGCCCGCCACCGCCCTGACGATCGGACGGCCGGGGGAGCGGTGCTCGACGACCAGGTCGTCGATGGTCAACAGGCTCATCGGCCCTCCGCGTCAGGCAGGGAATCGAGCAGGGAACGGGTGTAGGCGTGCTCCGGCTCGCGCAGCACCCGGCCGCGCGGGCCCGACTCGACGACCAGGCCGTCCTTCATCACGCTCACCTCGTCCGCGACCGCCGACATCACGCCGAGGTCGTGGGTGACGAGCAGCACGGCCAGGCCCAGCTCGTCGCACAGGCCGCGCAGCAGCCGCAGGACGCCCGCCTGCACGGTCACGTCCAGCGCGGTCGTCGGCTCGTCGGCGATCAGCACCCTGGGCGAGCAGGCCAGCGCGATGGCGATCGCGATGCGCTGCCGCATGCCGCCGGAGAACTGGTGCGGGAAGCGTCCGAACGCCTCGTCGGGGCCCGGGATGCGGACCTTGCCGAGCAGCTCGACCGCCCTGGCCCGCGCCTCGCGCTTGTCCAGCTTGAGGTGGTGGCGCATGTGCTCGGTGAGCTGCTTGCCGACCGTCAGCATCGGGTGCAGGCTGGTCGCCGGGTCCTGGAAGACCATCGCGACCTCGCCGCCGCGCACCTGGTTGAGCTCCTTGGGCGGCAGGGTGAGCAGGTCCCGCTCGCCGAGCGCGATTCTGCCGCTGGTCCGCGCGCCGTGCGGCAGCAGCCCGAGGACGGCGAGCCCGGTCATGGTCTTGCCGGAGCCGCTCTCGCCCGCCAGCCCGTGCACCCGGCCCTCCTGCAGGGACAGGTCCACGCCGCGCAGGATCTCCTTGCCGCCGATCGACACCTTCAGTCCGGTGATGTCCAGGGTCACAGCGCACGCTCCTTGATCGCGCGGGCCGTCCGGGGGTCGAGCGCGTCGCGCAGCGTGTCGCCGAGGAAGTTGAACGCCAGCACCACGGTCAGGATCGCGAGCCCCGGGAAGGTCGCCACCCACCAGCTGTCGAACACCTCCACGCCGGACGCCACCATCGCGCCCCACTCCGGCGACGGCGGCTTGGCCCCGAGGCCCAGGAACGACAGGCCCGACAGCAGCAGCAGCGCCGTGCCGATGTCCAGCGTCGCCAGCACCAGGACGGGACCGGTCACGTTCGGCAGCACGTCCACGCGGAGCGACCGCCAGGCCGAGAAGCCCAGCAGCCGGCCGCTCAGCACGAACTCCCGCTCGCGGACGCCCAGCACCAGCCCGCGCGTCACGCGGGCGTAGGCCGGCCAGGCCACGACCAGGACGGCCAGCACCGCGTTGGTCAGGCTCGCCCCGAGCGCGGCGGCCACCACCATGGCCAGGATCACGGTCGGGAACGCGAACACCAGGTCCGCCACCCGCATGATCGTCTCGCCCACCCACTTGCCGAAGTACCCGGCGCAGGCGCCGAGCAGGCCGCCGATCAGCACCGACAGCACCACCAGCAGCAGCGTCAGCGGGATCGACACCCGCGCGCCGTACATGACCCTGCTCAGGATGTCGCGGCCGAGCTGGTCCGTGCCGAACCAGTGGCCGGGGCCCGGCGCGGCCAGCCGCGGCAGGTCCTGGGCGAGCGGATCGTGCGGCGCGAGCACCGGCGCCGCCAGCGCGACGACGAGCCAGACGACGGCGATCACGACGCCCACGACGGCAAGGGGCTGCCGCCACGCCTGGGGGAGCCGCCGCAGCAGCCCCTTGCGGGCCAGGGGATCCCGTTTCACTGGAGCCTCACTCGAGGATCGATGACGCCGTACAGCACGTCCACGATCAGGTTGATGACCAGGTACACGACGCCCACCACCAGGCCGACGCCCATCACGGCGGGCAGGTCGAGGGTGGTGGCGCTCTTGTAGGCGTACTGCCCGACGCCCGGCCAGGCGAAGATCGCCTCGACCAGGACCGTGCCGGACAGCAGGCTGCCGAACGCCAGCCCCGCGACCGTGATGATCGGCACCAGCGCCGAGCGCAGCACGTACCGGAACAGGATCACCCGGCCGGGCAGCCCCTTCGCCCTGGCGGCCCGCACGTAGTCCTGGCCGAGCACCTCCAGCACGGCGCTCCTGGTGAAGCGGGTGAGCAGGCCGATCGTGTACAGGGCGAGCACCAGCGCGGGCGTGACCAGGTGGCCGACGGCCGAGCCGAACACGTCCCAGCGGCCCGCCAGCAGCGCGTCGACCGTCTGCAGCCCGGTCACACCCGGCACGCCGGCCAGCGCCGGGTCCACCCGGCCGCTGCCCGGCGTGATCTGCAGCCGGTAGAAGAACACGTAGAACGCCACCAGCGCGAGCCAGAACGTCGGCACCGAGATGCCGATCAGGCTCAGCACCCGCAACGCGTGGTCCGACAGGCGGTCCCTGCGCAGCGCCGCCACCACGCCGAACGCCACGCCCAGCACCAGCGAGACCAGGATCGCCGCCCCCGCCAGCTCCAGCGTCGCCGGGACGAACTCGGCCAGGTCCTGGCTGACGGGACGGTGGCTCTGCTGGCTCGTGCCGAGGTCACCGTGGACGACGCCCTGCAGGTGCAGCACGTACTGCTGCCACAGCGGCTTGTCCAGCCCGTGCTCGGAGCGCCACTGCGCGACGATGGCCGGGTCGCCCAGCGCCCGCTGGCCCAGGTTCGCGGCCACCGGGTCGCCGGGCACCAGGTTCGTCAGCACGAACGTCACCAGCGTGATGCCCCACGCCAGCAGGACGGCGATGAGGATGCGGCGGATCAGGAACCGGGCCAGCGGATGCGCGCCGCGCCGGGCGCCCGGCCGCTTGCCGGCCGGGCCGCTGGGCGGGGCGCTGGGTGAGGCCGCCGCGCCCGGCTCGTTCGTCTGGTCCTTTTCGGACACCTGGGCGACCTACTTCGCGCCGAGGTCGGCGACGTCGACGGTCCACACCGGGTGGTACTCCAGGCCCGTCACCGAAGCGGCCGTCACGATGTTCTGGCTCGGCTGGATCAGCGGGATGAACGGACCGGACGCGTTGAGCTTGGTCTGGACGTCCGCGTACGCCTGCTTGCGCGCGTCGTCGCCCACGGCCGTCGCGGCCTTCTCACCCGCGGCCTCGATCTCCTTGGCCGTGTCCTTCTTCCAGCCGGCGCGCAGGCCCACCGTCTTGCCGGGCAGGAACGCCAGGTAGTCGCTCGGGTCCGGGTAGTCGGGGCCCCAGTACCACAGGCCCATCTCCTCCTTGCCGTTGCGGTAGTTGTCGAGCGCCGTGGTGACCGGCGCGGGCGCCAGGTCCACGGTGATGCCGACCTCCTTGAGGTTGGCCTGGATCCGCTCCGCCAGCGGCTGGAAGGACAGGCCGTTCACCGTCAGCTCGCTCGGGAACTCCAGCTTGACCGTCGGGTTCGACACCCCGCTGGCCGCCAGCGCCGCCTTGGCGCCCTCGACGTCCCGCTTGACCGCCTGGTCCGCGGGCAGCGCGCCGAGCAGCTGGGACGGGATCACGCCCGGCGCCTGCACCGAGCCCTCACCGGCCAGCTCCAGCAGCCCCGCGTAGTCCACGCCCTTGCGGACCGCCTCGACGAACTTGGCGTTCGGCGTGGTCTTGCTCACACCGGAGTCCTGGTTCGCCAGCAGGAAGATCACATTGGCCGACGCCGTCTTCTTGACCTGGAGGTTCGCCGGCATCCCGGACACCTGGTCGCCCGACAGGTTCAGCGCCACCTGGCTGTCGCCGCGCTGCACGTTCAGCTTCTGCGTGGCCGCCTCGACGTTGCGCAGCACGACCTTGTCGTAGGCGGGCTTGGCGCCGTAGTACTTCGGGTTCGCCTTGAGGACGACCTGGCTGCTCACGTTGAACGACTCGATCGTGTACGGGCCGGAGCCCGCGGACGCCGAGTTCAGGTACTGCTCGGCCTTGTCCTGGGCGTCCGCGGTCGCGCCGTGCTCCTTGGCGACCTTGCTGTTGAGGATGCCCAGCGCCGGGTTCGGCAGGATGTACGGGAGCGCCGGGTTGGCGCTCTTCGACGTCAGCGTGATCGTCGAGTCGTCGGTCTTGGCCACGTCCACGCCGTCGAGCAGGAACGACGGGGTGCCCTTCATGTCGCGCACCCGGGTCAGCGAGAAGACCACGTCGTCGGCGGTGACGGGGGAGCCGTCGGAGAACGTCGCGCCCTTCTTCAGCTTGAGGGTCAGCGTCTTGCCGTCCTTGGACAGCTCATAGGATTCGGCCAGCGAGGGCACCGGCTTGGTCACGTCGCCACCGTCGAACGTCAGCAGCGTCTCGTAGGCCGCGTGGCCGACGATCAGGCCGGTCGGCTCGTAGGTCCGTCCGGGGTCGGCCGTCTTGAGGTCGAAGGACGTGTCGATGACCAGGGTCTTCCCGCCGCTCTGCGCGGCAGGGGCCTGGGTGCCGCCGCTTCCGCAGGCGGCGAGGGCGAGTGCACCGGCGAGCAGCACAGCCGCCGTCTGCGAGCGGGTCGCCATGGTGAGTCCTCCAGTTGGACGGTTGGACGGGAGATGCCGAGGATTGTGCGGCAGAACGTCCAGGGACCGTGCGGTCGCCGAGACGTATATAAATGGGCGTGAGGTAACTATGAGTGAAATTTCCAGAAATGGCGGCAGTGGTGGCGTCCAGCCTGGACGGATCGGCATCGGTCTCGAGCTGGACTCCACCCATATGAAGATCCTCCAGGTCCTGCGGGAGAACGGCAGGATCTCGGTGGCGGCGCTGGCTGAGCGGGTCGGCATCTCCCGCGCCAACGCCTACACCCGGTTCGAGGCGCTGCGCGCCGACGGGACGATCAAACGGTTCACCGCCGAGATCGACCACGTCAGGGCCGGGCTCGGCATCACCGCGCTGATCTTCGTGACCGTGCGGCAGCAGATGTGGAAGCAGTTCAGAGCCGAGCTGGCCAGGATGCCCGAGGTGGAGTACTGCGCGATCACCACCGGCCAGCACGACGCGATGATCCAGGTCCGCATGTCGGACGTCGCCGAGGTGCACACCATGGTGACGGACCGCCTGGCCAACATCCCCGCCGTCAAGGCCACGGAGACCGTGTTCATCCTGGACGAGGTGCTCCGACGTCCTTACGTGCTGCCGAGCGACCGGGAGAAGGCCCGCCCGGCACGCCGTCCCGCCCAGGAGGCCACGAACGACGTGCCACTCGGCAAGATGCGCTTCGTCGGCGCGGCCGAGGGGCGCGCCGCCCTCCAGAAGGACTCCTGACCGCCTCCGGCCGGGGAGCCGGCTGACTGCCTCCGGCCGGAAAGCCGCCGGGGAGCGCAGGTCGGCTCCCCGGTCGAGGCCACCGGCCGGGGTCGGGTCAGGAGGCGGCGACCTCGATGCACACGCTGACGTGCTGGGTGTCGTCGCCCTCGAACTGGAACTCCTCCACCAGGCGCAGCCGCCCGTCGGGGTCGGTCTCGATGCGGCTGCTGCTCTGGCCGCCCGCCTTGCCGCCGGCCTTCAGCGCGTGCGCGTAGGCGATGCTGATCTGGTCGCCGTCCCTGGTGCCGACGAAACGGCCGTGCGTCACGGTGTCGCCCGAGTAGCTGCCCCACACCACCCCGTCGGCCTCCCAGTAGCTGAACTCGGTGGGCTGCTCCTGGTCCACCACGCTCGCCGTCGAGCTCACCATCACGAATTTCCGGCCGTTCAGTAGGTTCACACTCCCCATGGTCACGAAATCTCACAGTGTCCGTCTGCTCGGCTAGACATATGGTCTCGAAGGGCGCGTCAAGATCGACGATCCGTCCAGCCGGACGGCCTGCCGAGCCGGTGGCGTGCACACGTTCGACTCTTCGCAAAACGGTGAAACGTGACGGCGGGTGTCCGGCTCGCGGTTAGCCTCGCCCTCTATGACGTACGGCCCTCCCCAGCACTCCACCGCGTACGGCAACCCGCCGTACCCGCCACAACGCCCCCTCCAGGGACCCCCGCAACACCCCCAAGGGCCCGGTGATCTCCACCCTCAAGGGGCACCGCCACAGCCCTTCCAGCGGCCGCCTTACGCGAAACCGCCCGTGGTGATCGACGTCGCCTCGTCCGCCAAGGCCAAAGCGCTGCTCGGCGGCTCGGTCGCCGGAGTCATCGGCCTCTTCACGATCTTCTCCGCGCTCACCGGCCAGACGACGGGTGGCGTCGGCACCGCGATCGCGGTCGGTGGCGTCGGCTCGCTCTTCCTCCTCATCGGCCTCCTTCCGCTCATCACCTGGCGGAAGCTGAGCCGCCCGCGCAAACTCGTCTTCGACACCACCGGAGTCCACTGGGACGACCCCCAGGGCAAGCCGTGGACCATGCCGTGGCGGGAACTGGCGGGCGTCGGCATCTCCCGCACGCAGCAGCGCCGCGTCAAGCTCGCCGACTACATCGTCCGCAGGACGATGGTGCGCCTCGACCTGTTCCCCGCCGACTCCGGCTTCCGCGACCGGCACCCGGAGATGGCGCACCTCTGGGAGTTCCACACGGTCAAGAACGGCTACCGCCTGCCGCTCGGCTCCAACCCCAAATACATCCCGATCATCGAACACGCGATGCGCGAGTACGGCCCCGCCCTCTACCTGGGCGTCAAGGACGAGGGCTTCATGGTCGGCCTGGTCTGACCCGCGCTTCCCCGCCGAACGGTCGGCACGGCACACATCGCCACCCGGCCTTCCCAAGGCACGCTCAACCGCGCCCTCCGACGCGGGGTCACCCACCACTCCGGCCAGTCCTGACGATTGGCCGGGGTTGCGCGAAATGGTCGGTTCGGTCGGCCCTTGAGCGGTCCGCGTGACACGTTTGGCCTGATCTGTCGCCGGGCGGCCGCGCGCGCTGGTGGGGCCCGTACAACTCTCTTTACGGCGCTTACGGCATTACCGAGCGATCCCAGCCCATGAATGCGTACTGTGATATCAATCTTACGCTCAGTGTTCTCCAGGGGTTGGGAGATCTTTCATGCTCGCGTACATCCTCGCGATCGCCGCGGCGGTAGGCGTGGTCGCGCTCACGGCACTGCTGTTCAGGATCTCGAAGAAGGGCAGCGACGACGCCGCCCCCGACGGGCCGTCCGCGGGCCACGCGGGCGCGATGCTGTCCGCGCTGTTCCTGCTCGTCTTCGCCATCGCGATCATCGTGCCCTGGACGACGGCCGACACCGCCAGGCAGAACACACAGGCCGAGAGCCAGGCCGCCGTCGACGCCTACTGGTCGGCGTCCGGCCTCCCCGGCACCGCCCCCGACACGGTCAGGGCGGGGCTGCGCGACTACGTCTCCTTCGTGGTCAGAGACGAGTGGCCCGTCCTGGAGCAGGGGCGGCTCGATCCGGTCGGCAGCGAGCGGCTCGACTCGCTGCGCACCAGGGTCACCCAGCTGAAGGTCGGCGACGACGCCGCCAAGGACGCCAAGGACGCCGTCCTGGAGCACATCGCGACGCTGTCCGCCGCCCGCGCGCAGCGGGGTGTCGACGCCGCGGCGACCCCGCCCAAAGGGGTGCTGATCCTGTCGATCGTCACCGGCCTGGTGGTCATCGTCTTCCCGTTCCTCGCCGGGGCCAGGCCGCGCGGGCTGGCGATCCTGCCACTGGTGGCGATGGCCGCGATGCTGGGCTTCGGCGTCTACCTGACCTGGGACATCTCGCACGTGTTCGCGGGGCCGCTGGCCGTGGGGCCCGAAGCGTTCAAGGGGGCGCTCCGGGAGTTCGCGCGCATCGCCGGGGGCGTGTGACCGTGGCTGCCTGGCGCACACCGCTGCTGCTGGCGGCGACGCTGTTCGTGCTGTCCGTGAGCGGTCCCGCCGCGGCCGAGCCGGAGCCGGAGGAAGCGCACGAGGCCGGGGTGGAAGTCGGGGTCGGCGTGGCGGTCTGCGTGGACGTGCCGATGGTGAGCGTCCACATCGGGGCGTGCGGTGCGCCGCCTCCTGTGGTGCAGCCCCCTGTGGAGACGCCCACTCCGAAGCCGACGCCGACTCCTCGGTCCACCCCGAAACCGCGCCCCACCCGTACCCCGCCGACTCCGAAAGCGTCGGTGCGGCCGGTCGTCCCCACCCCGGTGCGCGCCACCCGGTCCCCCGAGCCGAGCCCGACCCCCAGCCCGGCTCCGACGCGGGCGAAGGCGGTCCACATGCGCGCCAAGCACGCCGAGGCGCCTCGTCCCAGGAAGAACCCGCTGGCCACCGTGCTCATCATGGTGGTGCTGACCACCGTGATCGCCTCCACGACCGCCGTCGCGTTCGGCGCCATCCGCTGACCGCCCTCCTCGTGGACCGCGTGGTGTGCTCCGAAGCGGCGCTCAGCGGCGCGGACCGGGAGGAGGGCCACGGAGGCGCCGTGGCCCTCGGAGGGGGTCAGTTGCCGGGGCCGACCCGCATCATCTGCTCGTTCATGATGAGGAACGCGCCCAGGCCGTGGAAGTCGTTGACCGGCCTGCTGCGGTTGAAGTAGTAGCTGAGCGAGTCGCTGGCGTTCGTGCCCTCGCTGACGTCCGCGAGGTTGGTCCGGCCGTCGGAGCCGAGCGAGATCTTGGCCAGCACGCCCTGGTAGCCCCGGTCGGCGTTGGCGCGGTACGACGCGTCGACGTAGCCGCGCTCCACCGACCGCGAGATCGTGTACGTGTACATCGCCGAGCAGGACGTCTCCGTCCAGTTCGACGCGTTGCCGGTCTCGGTGACCACCTGGAACCAGCGCCCGGTCGCCGGGTCCTGCCAGCGGGCGTAGGCCGGGACGAGGTCGCGCAGGATGTTGATCAGCGCTGCCCGCCGCGGATGGTCGGCGGGCATGAGCTCGAGGATGTCGACCGTGGCCATGCCGAACCAGCCCATCGCCCGGCACCACGAGATCCCGTTGGTGTTGCCCAGCGACGGCTTCACCCAGGGGGCGGTCAGGCCGCCGGGCTCGTCGTAGGCGTGGTACAGCAGCCCGGCCGCGGCCCCGGAGGCGCGCCGCAGGTGGCTCCAGTACACCTCGATCTGCTTGGCCGGTTCGGTGCTGGTGAACGTGTCGCCCGACACCCAGGCGCCGTAACGGGCCACGAACGGGTCGGCCATGTAGACGCCGTCGCCCCAGAGCTGGCCCTGGCGGGAGTCGGACGTGGAGTGCCACCAGCCGCCGTCGGACGTGCGCGGGTACGTGTTCAGCCGGGTCCGGATCTTCGTCGCGGCGGTGCGGTAGCGCGCCTGCCCGGTCTCGCGGTACAGCGCCAGCAGGACGTTGCCGGCCTGCATGCTGTCGAGGTTGCTGAAGCTCTGCGAGATGGAGCCGTTGCTGTCGACGAACCGGTCGGCCCAGTCCTTGATGTACTGGAGGTACCGCGCTTCGCCGGTGCGCTGCCAGAAGAGGTACTGGCCCCACAGGTACAGCCCCTGCGGGTAGCTCCAGCCGCCGAGCGAGCCGGGCGTGAACCGGGCCATGGTGGAGTCGATCACGGCTCTGGACCAGTCGGTGCCGCCCTGGGTGCCGTCGTCCACGGTGAGCGAGTCGACGTTCGGGCCGCCGTTGGCGGTGGTCGCGGTGGCCTCGACGGTGTTGGCGCCCGCGTTCAGCGTCACCTGGAGGGTGGCGGTGCGCCAGGTGGTCCAGGCGCCGGTGCCGGGGAAGGGCTGGCCGGCGGCCACGGTCGTGCCGTTGACCGTGACGTTCATCGGCCTGTCGGCCGTGGTGCCGTTCGCGTAGCGGAAGACCAGCCGCACCGGGCCGCCCGCGGCCGAGTCGACGGTCCACTCGACGGACGAGCCGGCCACGTTGTCGTAGTTGACGAACCCGGTGCCGGTGAACCCGGCGTGGTTGGACTCCACCACGCCCTGTGACAAGGTCGCGTTCTCCGCCTCGTAGAGCGCGGTCGCGGCACCGGCGGCGGGCACCGGCTGGATCAGCAGCGCTCCGAGGGCGACGGTGGCGACCACCGCTCGACTCCGCGGCGCGCGGACTCCGAGGATCACTGGACTCTCCTCACGCTGGTATGCGCCTCTGGTGAGACATCCCATGTATCACCCAAGGGCTGACGACCTGTGACGTCTCGCGGCCACCTGCTGGTTGCCCTTGCCAGCCGGGAGACAGATCCAACCTTTCGCCTGGCCACTAGCTGTACCCGCTTCCCCGACGCCTGTCCATAGCGGCCATGACATCCGATGTATAGCACGGAATATCAAGATCTGTGTTAGGAAAGTTTCCTAAAGATTGGATCGTTCCAAGATCTTTAACTCGTTGACGCTTGTGACCATTTGTGGGAACACGAGGAAAAGCTCCAATCTCTCGCCGAGATGTCACCCCCCAGCAGGAGCACCCGATGACCTTACGGACGTCCCGGGTCCGCGCCCTCGCCGGCGTCCTCGCGCTCGTCGCGGGGACGCTGACGGTGCTGGCCCCTCCAGCCGCCGCCGCGCCCACCCGGTACGAGGCCGAGAGCGCGACGATCTCGCAGGGAGCCGTCGAGTCCAACCACACCGGCTTCTCCGGCACCGGCTTCGTCAACGGCGACAACGTCGCCGGCTCGTACCTCGAGTGGACGATCAACGCGCCCAGCGCCGGCACCGCCACGCTGGCCTTCCGCTACGCCAACGGCACCACGTCCAACCGGCCCAGCGACATCTCGGTCAACGGGACGGTCGTCGCCGCAGGCAGGGCGTTCAACCCCACCACGAACTGGGACACCTGGGCCACGGCCACGCTGACCGCGCAGGTCGTCGCCGGCGCCAACACGATCAGGGCCACGGCCGGCAGCGCGGGCGGCAACCCGAACTGGGACTACCTGGACGCCGAGGTCCAGTCCACGAACTTCACCGACTACCAGGCCGAGACCGCCACGATCGCACAGGGCGTCGTCGAGTCCAACCACGCCGGGTTCACCGGCTCGGGCTTCGTCAACTACGACAACGTCACCGGCTCCTCCGTCGAGTTCGCGGTGAGCGCGTCGGCGGCGGGACCGCAGAGCCTGACGTTCCGTTTCGCCAACGGCACCACGACCGACAGGCCGATGAGCGTCACCGTCAACGGCACGACCGTGGCGGTGAGCCAGTCCTTCCCCGGCACCGGAGCCTGGACCACCTGGCAGGAGATCAGCCTCAACGCGCCGCTCAACGCGGGCGCCAACACGGTCAGGGCCACCGCCACCACCGTCAACGGCGGGCCGAACCTCGACAGGCTGCGCGTCAGCGGCCCCGGCGACACCGAGAAGCCCACCTCTCCCGGCCAGCCGGTGTGCGGCGACATCACGTCCAGCACCATCAAACTGGACTGGCCGCCGTCGACCGACAACATCGGGGTGGCCGCGTACGACATCTACCAGCAGGGCCAGCTGATCGCGACCGCTCCCGCGCCGCCGTACACGCTGACCGGCCTGAGCCCCGACTTCCCGTACCAGCTGTCGGTGTTCGCCCGTGACGCGTCCGGCAACGTCTCGTTGAGCAGCCCCGAGGCGAACTGCCGGACGCTGCCCGCGCCGCCGGACGGCGTGCCCACGCAGCCCGGCCGGCCCACGGTCAGCGGCGTGCAGCCCACCTCGGCCACCGTGACCTGGGGCGCCTCGACCGACGACAACGGCGTGCGGGCCTACCTGATCCGCGACCACGCCACCGGGACCGTGCTGCACACGGTCACCGGCACGCCGCCGGCGACCACGTCCGGCGTCCCGCTGGAGTGCGCGCACACCTACCAGCTCGACGTCGTCGCCCGCGACACCGCCAACCAGCTCTCGACGCCGAGCGCGCCGTCCGCGTCGTTCACGACCGGCGGCTGCGGCACCGTGCCGCAGCCGCCGACCAGCGTCGCCGGCGGCTGGGACGTGCCCTGGGACATCTCCTGGGCGCCCGACGGCAGCTACGCCCTGGTGACCGAGCGCGACACGTTCAAGGTGTTCAAGGTGACCCCGTCGGGCACCAAGACGCAGGTCGGCACCGTGCCCAACGTGCAGACCACCGGCGGCGAGGGCGGCCTGATGGGCCTGGACTTCTCGCCCACCTGGAACGGCACCACGGACCAGGAGGTGTTCTTCATGCACACCGCGTCCGAGGGCAACCGGGTCGCCAAGATGACCTTCAACGGCACCTCGCTCAGCGGCTACACCTCGCTGCTGCAGGGCATCGACAAGAACAGGTACCACAACGGCGGCCGCATCAGGTTCGGCCCCGACGGCTACCTCTACGTCACCACGGGCGACGCGCAGTCGAGCGGCAACGCGCCCAACCTCAACTCGCTCAACGGCAAGATCCTGCGCATCACCAAGACGGGCGCGGCGGCACCCGGCAACCCGTTCGGCACCCGCGTCTACAGCTACGGCCACCGCAACCCGCAGGGCATCGCCTGGGACTCGGCCGGCCGGCTGTGGGAGTCGGAGCTGGGCAACTCCTCCAGGGACGAGCTCAACCTGATCCAGCCGGGCAAGAACTACGGCTGGCCCACCTGCGAGGGCACCTGCAGCACGTCCGGGATGACCAACCCGAAGTACACGTGGAGCGTCTCGGAGGCGTCGCCGAGCGGCATCGCCATCGTCAACAACACGATCTTCATGGCCGCGCTGCGCGGGCAGCGCCTGTGGCGGATCGTGCTGAACGGCGAGAACGTCTCGACGGTCAACTCCTCCTTCAACGGCACGTACGGCAGGCTCCGCGCGGTCGAGAAGGTGCCGAACGCCAGCGCCATCTGGTTCGGGTCCACCAACTCCGACAACAACGGCGACGGCTCCGCCGACACGATCCGGCGCTCTGACATCCAGTAATCCGCACGCTTCTCCCCGGCGGCCGCGCGCTCGCGCGGCCGCCGGGCCATCACTGGAGGTGCAGTGACCCAGGAAGGCATGACACGCCGGGCGGTGCTGGGAACCGCCGCCGGAGGGCTGGCCGCCGCCGCGCTGGCCGGGGGCGTGGGGCTCGCCTCTCCCCGGGCCGCCGGGGCGAGCGCCGCCGCGTGGGCGATCGACAACCGAATGGCCACCGACGCGCAGTGGTCGGCGTTCCTGCGCGGGCAGGACCTGCTGTGGGGCAAGCTCCCCGCGCTCTGGCACGAGGGGCCGTTCCTGGGCGACGGGCTCCTCGGCAGCATGGTCTACAAGGAGCCGAACGCCAACAAGGTGCGGTTCACCACCCAGCACGGACGCGTCCAGGACCATCGTCCCCAGTTCGGCAGCGGGTTCGGCACCTGCCGCCTGCCCGTCGGGCACCTCACGCTCGACCCGGTGGGCACGATCACCGCCGTCGACTGGCGGCTGAGCCTCTGGGACGCCGAACTCACCGGCAGCATCACCACCTCATCGGGGAAGATCACGTTCACCGCGTTCGTCCACGACGAGACCTTCGTCGCCCGCGCCGCCGCGAGCGGGAGCGAGCAGGTGCGCTGGACGTTCCACCCGGAGGCCGCCGACAGCCCCAGAGAGGCGTCGGAGGCTCCGCCGTCCGGCTACACGCGCAACCCGGCATGGACGACGAAGACCACCGGCGACGTCAAGCAGGTGCTCCAGGCGCTGGCCGGGGGAGGGCAGACCGCCACCGCCTACCGGCAGAGCGGCGACCTGCTGCTGCTGTCGGTCGCCCACAGCTTCCCGTCGAACACGGCCGCCGAGACGGCCTCGCTCGGCCGGATCCAGAACGCCGGGACGTACGACGCGCTGCGGGCGGCGCACCAGAGCTGGTGGCACGCGTTCTACAGGAAGAGCTTCGTGTCCTTCCCCGACCAGCGGCTGCAGAGCTTCCACTGGATCCAGCTGTACAAGGTCGCCTCCGCCACCCGGGCGGGCGGCCCCGTCATGGCGACCACCGGGCCCTGGCTGGAGCCCACGCCGTGGCCGGGCGTGTGGTGGAACCTCAACGTGCAGCTGGAGTACTGGCTCATCCACGGCTCCAACCACCTGGAGCTGGACTCGGTGACCAGCACGCTCGACCAGAACCGGCAGCAGCTGATCGACAACGTGCCCAGCGCGTACCGGTCGGACTCCTCCGGCGTGGGGCGCAGCTCCGACATGTTCGCCACCAGGAGCGTCGGCACGCCCGGCAGCGGCGCGGAGACCGGCGACCTGACGTGGGCGCTGCACAACGTCTGGCTGTCGTACCGGCACACGATGGACGACACCCTGCTGCGGAACACGCTCTTCCCGATCCTGCGCCGGGCGGTCAACTACTACCTGCGCTTCCTGACGACCGGCAGCGACGGCAAGCTGCACCTGCCGAGCACGCTGTCGCCCGAGTACCCGGTGGTGCCGCCGCAGGACACGAACTACGACCTGGCCCTCATCAGGTGGGGCTGCCAGACGCTGCTCGACTCGGCGGCGCGCCTGGGCATCGACGACCCGCTGAAGCCGAAGTGGCAGCAGGTGCTGAGCACGCTGGTGGCCTACCCGACGGACGCGAACGGGTACATGATCGGCGGCAGCACGCCGTACGCCCAGTCCCACCGCCACTACTCCCACCTGCTGATGATCTATCCGTTGTACCTGGTCAACTGGGATCAGACGGCGAACCGCACGCTGATCGAGAAGTCGATCACGCGGTGGCACGCGCTCACCGGCGCGCACCGCGGTTACAGCTACACGGGCGCGGCCTCCATGTACGCGATGATGGGACGCGGCGACACGGCCCTGTCGTACCTGATGAGGTTCTTCGACCCGGCGACCTCGTTCCCGTGCCGGGCCAACACCCACTACACCGAGGCCGGGCCGGTCATCGAGACCCCGCTGTCGGCGTCGCAGTCGATCCACGACATGCTCTGCCAGAGCTGGGGCGGCGTCGTCAGGGTGTTCCCGGCCGTGCCGCCGTCCTGGCCGGACGTCACGCTGCACGACTTCCGCACCCAGGGCGCGTTCCTCGTCTCCGCGGCCCGGCAGGCGGGCGCGACCCGGTTCGTCAGGGTGCGCAGCCTGGCCGGCGAGCCGCTGAAGGTCCGGCACGGCCTGACCGGCGCCGTCACCGCGCTCCTGGACGACGGCTCGCCCGCCGCCGTCCAGGACCTGGGCGGCGGCGTCCTGCAGATCACCCTGCCCAGGGATCGCGAGGTGCTGCTCTACGCGGGCGCGGCACCCGACCTGGTCATCGCGCCCGTCCCGATCGCCAAGCCGGGCGCGGCGTGGGGCCTGCCGGGCGCGACCACGCCACCGCCGCCGGGCCGGTACGAGGCGGAGGACGCGACCGTCTCGCAGGGTGTCTTCGAGAACTCCCACACCGGTTTCAGCGGCTCCGGCTACGTCAACGGCGACAACGTGGCGGGGGCTTTCGTGGAGTGGGCCTTCCCCGTCTCCGCGGCGGGAACGGCGACGGTCAAGCTGCGTTACGCCAACGGCACCACGGCCAACCGGCCCTCGGCCATCGCGGTCAACGGGACGACCGTGTTCGCCTCGCGTGACTACGCGGGCACCGGCAGCTGGGACACCTGGGCGACCGACACGTTCACCGTCCCGGTCAACGCCGGGACCAACACGCTCAGGGCGACGGCCACCACCGCCAACGGCAACCCCAACCTCGACTACATCGACGTGGACGCCACGCCCGGCGGCACCGACTACCAGGCCGAGGACGCCACGATCTCCCAGGGCGTCGTCGAGTCGAACCACACCGGCTACTCGGGGGCCGGGTTCGTCAACTACGACAACGTCACCGGCTCCTACGTCGAGTTCGCCGTCACCGCGCAGGCGGCCGGGCAGAAGACGATCACGCTGCGCTACGCGAACGGCACCACGGTCAACCGGCCGCTGGCCATCGCGGTCAACGGCGTCGCCGTCGAGCGCGACTTCAACGGCACCGGCAGCTGGGACACCTGGCAGACCACCTCCATCACCGCCCAACTCGACGCGGGGACCAACACGATCAGGGCGACCGCCACCACAGCCAACGGGGGCCCCAACCTCGACAAGATCACTATCGGATAGGAAGCCATGGAACTGACCCGCCGCCAGCTGGGAACCCTCTTCGGCGCCGCGCTCCTCACCCCCTACCTGCCCGCCCGTCCCGCCTCAGCAGCTACCTCTGCCGCCGTCGCCTGGAAGCTGATGTGGGCCCCCGAAGCCTCGGTCGACGGCCTCAACGCGTTCGAGACCATCGAGGACGACCGGGCCGACTCACACCCCGCCGGCCAGCCGCACATCTTCCCCGAAGGCGACAACTTCCGCTTCACCATGCACACGGTCGACCGCGACTCGATGACCGACCGGCAGCGGCAGGAGGTGACCGGCAACCGCACCCCGAGCGGCTACCTGCAGTGGCTGAACGGCGAGACCTGGCGCGTCACCTACTCGATGTTCATCCCGTCCTCGCTCAAGGCGACCACCACCTTCACCCACATCAGCCAGACCAAGATGCCCGGCATGGGCACCAACCCGATCACCGTCACCTCGCTGCGCCGGGTGAACGGCGTGCAGACCATCGAGCACAAGATCTTCCAGTCGGACATCCTGGTCGGCCGGACCGACCTGGAGCCGCTGCAGAACACCTGGATCGACGCCGAGTACGAGATCAAGATCGGCGACGGCGGCGCGGGCTCGGTCCGCTGGGTGCTACGCAAGGGCGGCACCACGCTCGTCGACGCGACCAAGACCGGCGACACCTTCCTCGGCGACCGGGTCCGCCCCAAGTGGGGCATCTACCGCTCGCTCGGCGACACGTCCGGGTCGCTGCAGAACTGCTACCTGCTCCTCACCAACATGCGCGCCTACAAGCAGGTGCAGGCGGTCGCCACCCGGCTGGAGGCGGAGAACGCGACGATCTCGCAGGGCGTGGTCGAGTCCAACCACGCCGGGTTCTCCGGCACCGGCTTCGTCAACACCGACAACGTGGCCGGCTGCTACGTCCAGTGGACGCACAACGCCGCGAGCGCCGGGCCCGCGACGCTGACCCTCCGCTACGCCAACGGCACCACGGCCGACCGGCCCATGGACATCTCCGTCAACGGGACGGTCGTCGCGTCCGGCGTGAGTTTCGCCGGCACGGGCGCCTGGACCACCTGGGCGTCCAAGAACCTCAGCGCCACCCTCGTGGCGGGCGCGAACACGATCCGCGTCACCGGCGCCACCGCCAACGGCTGCCCGAACCTCGACTACCTGGAGGTCCTGCAGTGAGACCGTCCCGTGTCTCGCGGACGGCGGTCCTCGCCGTGCTCGCGCTCCTGCTCGGCCTGCTCCCCGTCAGCCCCGCGCGGGCCGACCTGCAGGCCCCGCGCCAGGCCTTCCTGCGCAACTCCATCGCCGGGCTCTTCCTGCACTGGGGTGAGCGCACCTCGCCGCAGCACACCAGCTGCAGCGCCTGGGAGGCCGACGTCACCAACGGCGGCTGGACGCCGACGTACTGGGTGAACGAGGCCAAGAAGCTGCACGCCCAGTACATCGTGCTGGCCACCTTCCACAGCAGGCTCGGCTACGCCAGGCCATACCCGTCGGCGATCCCCGGCTCCTGCCGCACCACGCGGGACTTCCTCGGCGAGCTGATCGACGCCGCCGACGCGCAGGGGCTGAAGGTCATCAACTACATGACCGACGACCCGCAGTGGCACAACGAGGGGCTCAGCTCCGGCGACTGGCTCAACTCCTCGGCCTTCTCCAGCTACGTCGGCCACAGCGTGGACCTGACCACCCGCGACGGCTTCGGCGAGTTCAGCTACCTGCAGTTCTTCGAGCAGATGCAGCGCTACCCCAAGCTGGCCGGGTTCTGGATCGACAACGACAACGCCTACTGGGAGCGCAACAACCTCTACGCCAAGATCTACCAGCAGCGTCCCGACATGACGCTCTCGAACAACAACGAAGACACGCCGATCATGGACATGATCAGCAACGAGCAGAAGACCGGCATGACGCCGTCGTACGACTACCCGCAGGCGGTCTACACGGCGCTGCCCCGGCTGATCGAGGCCGACTTCAAGCTCCCCACCGGCGGCCCCTGGTGGTACGGCGGGTCCGACGAGGCCGTCGACCGCAAACTCACCCTGGGACGGCTCATCACCAACGCCGGGTCGTCGGTCAAGGCGCTGATGGCCGAGACCGCGATGGTCAACGGCAAGTTCCCCACCCAGCAGGTGAACTTCAACAACTTCGCCGACACCTACCTGGAGCAGATCTGGGAGTCGCTCGGCGGCACCGAGGGCGGCGGCTACATGCACGGCGGGCTGAAGCCGGGGTTCTGGAACAACGGCGCGCACGGCGTGACCACGATCGCCAAGAACGACCCCGACCGGCACTACATCCACGTGATCACACCGCCGTCCGGCAGCACGCTGTCGCTGCGCGACAACGGCTACGCGATCAGCTCGGTGACCGACCTGCGCACCGGCGCGCCGATCACGTTCACCCAGGCGAACGGGACGCTGACGTTGAGCGGGATCTCCACCTGGGACCCGTACGACACCGTCTTCAAGGTCATCTCCAACGGACGGCAGGGCATCTACTCCGGCGTCACCCTGTCGGCCGGCTCGTCCACCAGCGGCCACGGCGCGTCGGCGGCCGGCGACGGCGACTACCTCACCTACTGGGACAGCAACGCCGCGGAACCGGCCTCGCTCACCTTCGACCTGGGCTCGGCCAAGCGCGTCCAGTATCTGGCGTTCAACCAGCGGGAGGACTCCACCGTCTACCCGTCGTCCGGGTCCGCGCGGATCTCCGGCTACCAGGTGCACGTCAGCAACGACGGGTCGACCTGGGGGAGCGCGGTCAAGACCGGCACCGTGCCCAACGCGCGGGGCGTCCAGTTCATCGACCTGAGCGCGACCACCGCCCGCTACGTCCGGCTCACCAAGACCGGCCACCACGGCGTGTCCCGCTGGCGGGTCGACGAGGCGTGGGTCGGCGGCCAGTACCCGGGAGGCGGGGGCACCAACCCGCCGCCCGGCCGGTACGAGGCGGAGGACGCGACCATCGCGCAGGGCGTCTTCGAGAACTCCCACACCGGTTTCAGCGGCACCGGCTACGTCAACGGCGACAACGTGGCGGGCTCGTACCTGGAGTGGACGTTCCCGGCCGCGTCTGCGGGCACGGCGACGGTCAAGCTGCGTTACGCCAACGGCACCACGGCCAACCGGCCCTCGGCCATCATGGTCAACGGGACGACCGTGTTCGCCTCGCGTGACTACGCGGGCACCGGTAGCTGGGACACCTGGGCGAGCGACACGTTCACCGTCCCGGTCAACGCCGGGACCAACACGCTCAGGGCGACGGCCACCACCGCCAACGGCAACCCCAACCTCGACTACATCGACGTGGACATGACACCCGGCGGCACCGACTACCAGGCCGAGGACGCCACGATCTCCCAGGGCGCCGTCGAGTCGAACCACACCGGATTCACCGGCACCGGGTTCGTCAACTACGACAACGTCACCGGCTCCTACGTCGAGTTCACCGTCACCGCGCAGGCGGCCGGGCAGAAGACGATCACGCTGCGCTACGCGAACGGCACCACCGCCAACCGTCCCATGGACATCACGGTCAACGGCGCCGTCGCCTCGTCCGGGCTCGCCTTCGACCCCACCGCCAACTGGGACACCTGGGCGACCAAGTCCATCACGGTGCCGCTCAACTCGGGCTCCAACACCATCCGCGCCACGGCCACCACGGCGGGCGGCGGGCCGAACCTCGACCGCATCACCATCGGCTAGAAGGAGACACCCGTGAAAGTGGGAACGTGGCGGGCCGCGCTCGGGGCCCTGGTGCTCGGCGCGACGGCCCTGGCCGCCCCGCTGGCGACGGCCACGCCGGCGAACGCCTCCGACAACGGCCTGTCGATCAGACCGGCGATGGGCTGGAGCAGCTGGAGCTTCGTGCGGCGCTGGCCCGACGAGACCAAGATCAAGGCCCAGGCCGACGCCCTGGTCAGCAGCGGCCTGGCCGCCCACGGCTACGTGTACATCAACCTCGACGACTTCTACCAGAAGTGCGACGCGAACGGCTTCCAGGTCGACGGGTTCGGCCGCTGGGCGGTCGACGCCGCCAAGTTCCCCAGCGGGATCAAGGCGCTGGCCGACTACGTCCACGGCAAGGGCCTGAAGTTCGGCTTCTACGTGACACCGGGCATCGCCAAGAACGCCGTCACGGCCAACAAGCCGATCGAGGGCACGTCCTACCACGCCCAGGACATCGCCGACACCTCGCAGACGCACAAGAACTACAACTGCAAGAACATGTACCGGCTGAAGTACTCGCACCCGGGCGCGCAGGCGTTCATCAACTCGTGGGCCGACCAGATGGCCTCGTGGGGCGTCGACTACCTCAAGATCGACGGGGTGGACGCGACGACGGTCGCCGACGTCGAAGCGTGGGACAAGGCGCTGCGCCAGACCGGCAGGCCGATCACCTTCGCGCTGTCCAACAACCTGCCGATCGCCCAGGCCACCACGTGGAAGCGGCTCGCCAACAGCTGGCGCACGCAGGGCGACGTCGAGTGCTACTGCGGGCCGGAGCCGAACGGCAGCGGCTTCCCGCTGACCGACTGGTCGCACGTGTCCAGCCGGTTCAACTCGGCCGCGTCCTGGCAGCAGTACGCCGGGCCCGGCGGGTGGAACGACTACGACTCGCTGGAGGTCGGCAACGGCGACCAGGTGGGCCTCACCGCCGACCAGCGCCGCTCGCACATGACGCACTGGGCTATGATCGCCAGCCCGCTGCTGCTCGGCACCGACCTGACCGCGCTGACGTCCACAGACCTGGCGATGCTGACCAACGACCGGCTCATCGCCGTCGACCAGGACGGCGTGGCGGCCCAGCGGATCGTCAACAGCGGCGTCAACCAGGTGTGGCGCAAGCGCGAGGCGAACGGCGACTACATCGTGGCGCTGTACAACACCGGGACGTCCGGCAACTCCACCGTCAGCGTCACCTGGTCGCAGGTCGGCTTCACCGGCCCGGCCGACGTCACCAACCTCTGGTCCGGCGCGTCGGAGGGGGGCGTCGCCTCCTCCTACAGCGCCACCCTGCGCCCCGGCGAGACTCGGCTCATCCGCGCCCGGCCCACCGCCACGACCCCGCACTACGAGGCGGAGAACGCGACGATCTCGCAGGGCGCCGTCGAGTCCAACCACGCGGGCTTCTCCGGCACCGGGTTCGTCAACTACGACAACGTGACGGGCTCGTACGTCGAGTTCGCCGTCAACGCCGCCCAGGCGGGCGACGCCACGGTCACCTTGCGGTACGCCAACGGCACCACCACCAACCGCCCGATGACCATCGAGGCGAACGGCGCCGGCGTGACCCGCGACTTCAACGGCACCGGCACCTGGGACACCTGGGCGACCTCCACGCTCACCCTGCCGCTCGTCGCCGGGGCCAACACCATCCGGGCCACGGCCACCACCGTCAACGGCGGGCCGAACGTCGACTACATCGACGTCTCGGCGCTGACCCCGCCGGGCACCGAGTACCAGGCGGAGGACGCCACACTCGGGCAGGCCGTCGTGGAGTCCAACCACGCGGGCTTCACCGGGACGGGGTTCGTCAACTTCGACAACGTGATCGGCTCCTACGCCGAGTTCACCGTCACCGCCGCCGCGGCGGGCTCCAGGACCCTCACGATCAGGTACGCCAACGGCACCACCGTCGACAGGCCGATGGACGTCACGGTCAACGGCGCCGTGGTGGCGCCCGCCCGGTCGTTCCCGGCCACGACCAACTGGGACACCTGGGTGGACGCGACGGTCACCGTCCCGCTCAACGCGGGCGCCAACACCGTCCGGCTGACGGGCACGACCGCGAACGGAGGCCCCAACCTCGACCGCATCTCCCTCTCCTGACCACAGCCGCCCGCTGCGCGACGTGCCCCCGCCCCGGCTTCCGCGACAGGGCGGGAAGAGGGCGGGGGGCGCGCTGGTTTCAGGTGAGCGTGGAATCAGCTGACGTCGTGGTCATCGGCGCCGGGCAGGCCGGACTGTCCAGCGCGTACTTCCTGCGCAGGTTCGGCTTCGACCCGGTCGTGCTCGACGCGGGCGACGGTCCTGGCGGCGCGTGGCGGCACCGGTCGCCGTCGCTGACCATGGACAAGGTGCACGGCATCTTCGACCTGCCCGGCGTGCACCGCGAGCCCGACGCTGACGGTGCGCGGCCGGCCTCCCTGGTGGTGCCCGAGTACTACGCGGACTACGAGCGGCAGCTGGGCGCGCCCGTCCTGCGTCCTGTGCGGGTCCGCGCGGTGGCGCGCGGGGCAGGGGAGAGGCTCCTGGTGACGGCCGACGCCGGGCAGTGGGCGGCGCGGGCCGTCGTCAACGCCACCGGCACCTGGACGCGTCCGTACTGGCCGTACTACCCGGGCGCGGGCGACTTCCGCGGCAGGCAACTCCATTACGCGGGCTACCGCGGGCCCGAGGAGTTCGCGGGCCTGCGCGTGGTAGTGGTGGGCGGCGGGAACTCGGCCGCGCACGTGCTGTCCGAGATCGCCGGGATCGCGTCGGCCACGCTGTGGGTGACCCGCCGTCCCCCCGTCTTCAGGGACGACGACTTCGGCGAGGACGCCCGCAGGGACGCGGTCGCCATGGTCGAGGAGCGGGTGCGGGCCGGGCTGCCGCCGCAGAGCGTGGTCGCCGTGACGGGCCTGGGCTACACCCCGATCGTCCGGGAGGCGCTGGCCAAGGGCGCGCTGGAGCGGCTGCCGATGTTCTCCCGCATCACACCGGACGCGGTGACCTGGCAGGACGGCCGCCGCTTCGCCGCCGACGCGATCATCTGGGCCACCGGGTTCCGGTCCGCCCTCGACCACCTCGCCCCTCTGCGACTGCGTGAACCGGGCGGCGGCATCAGGGTGGACGGCACCCAGGTCCTGGCCGAACCCCGCCTCCAGCTGGTCGGCTACGGCCCCTCGGCCAGCACGATCGGCGCGAACCGGGCGGGCAGGGAAGCAGCGCGCGCGGTCCGCCGGCTTCTGACCGCCGCTCCCGTCCCGACCCCCTGACCGGAGCCCGCTTGGGCACCCCAGTCGCCTGCGAGTCAGGCGACGGAGTGGCTCACCGTGCCCGTGTACGTGCCGGTCACCGCCTGAGTGGGGACGTCGACCACGATGGTCGGGTTCCAGGTGGCCGAGTTGTCACCGGACCCCGAGATCTTGCTGAACGCGGTGTAGTAGCCGTCCAGCGTCTCGGCGTCCGAGGCGGTGGGCTGGCCGGGGACGAACGTGCCGGTGCCGGTCTTGGCGGTCGCGGGCCCCGACCAGTAGCTGACCGCGCTGTTCGGGACGGTCTCCGCACCCGACCCGCCGCCCGTGGTGAAGTCGGTGCCCCACACGGTCGCCGTCCAGCTGGCCGTGAGCGCGGTCCGCTGGTCGGTCACGGTGATCGAGCCGAGCTGCCCGCTGATCTGACTGCCCGGCGTGCCGTTCCCGATGTCCGCCGAGCCGCCGGGGACGGTGATCTGCAGCCCGTCACCCGCGGTCACGGTGAAGATCACCGTCGTCGGGCAGGCGGTCGACGGGGGGCACGTGTCGGCCTGGGACGTCAGGGCCACCGCCACGGTCGCCGTCGCGACGGCGACTCCAGCCCCCAGGGCACCCAAAAGGTTCTTCACGACTGCTGATCCCTCACTGAACCCCGCCCTGGTCCGGGCTGTACCTGTTTGATCGCATCCTGCTCAGCGTGGGACGTCAGGAAACGGTACTCATGGGCATCTGGAGAGTCCTTTGTCATGATCTGACGGCTCTTGAGGATTCCAGCCGAAAAATCACCAAAAGGAGGTGGTAGCGGCCTCCTGACTCGATCGGTGTCTCGTCAGGGAGATCGTCGCGCAGGAATGCCCGACCGGGTCCGCGGTGTCCGTTCACCGGACGCCGGTCAGGCGGACGCCGTACTCCACGGTGCCAGGAAGTCGCGTACCAGCCGGTCGTATCGCGGACGGTTCACGTTCCACGCCTCGGTGTGGCCCCCGCCGGCGAACTCCTCGTACTGGATCTTCCACCCCAGGCGCCTGGCCGCGGCGGCGAGATCGCGTGCCGCCTGCACCGGGGCCTCGGCGTCGGCGTCGGTGTGGATCAGGAGCAGGGGCGGCTTCACGGCGGGCGGATGGGTGAGCAGGTTGATCCGGCCCATGTCGATCCCGGTCCGCCATTCGGCGACGCGATTGGCCAGCCACGCGGCGACGGCGGGCAGGTGGAACCGTCTCGCGCTCCACGCGGAGGTCCGTTCCAGGTCGTACGGGGGCGCGTCCATGATCACTGCGGAGACGACGTTCGCCAGCGGCGACCTGACCAGGAACTGGCCGGCGATGACGCCTCCCAAGGAGGTGCCGTACAGGACGACGCGCCGCGCGCCCATGCCCTGCGCCGTGCGGACGGCGGCCTCCAGGTCGCGCCACTCGGAGTCGGCCAGGTGGATGAGTCCGTCGGGCGAGGGCGGGGCGCCCTCGTCGTTGCGGTAGCTGATGTCGAGGAACGGCAGGCCGAGCCGGTGCACGACAGGGAGCACCTTCTGCGCCGCTTTGCGCCGTCCGTTCTGGCCGTGGACGGCGATCACCCAGGTCTGGGCGTCGCCGGGGACGTACCAGGCAGGGGCGGGGCCGAGCTCCGTCGGGACCATGACCTCGGAGTAGGCCAGCCCCCACGCGACCTTGGGGTCACCGGGGGGAACGGCGGTGACGCTGCCGGGCGTGCCGACGGACGGGGTGGCGCCGCCGAGCATCCTGCGCGTCACACGACCGGGGGTGCGGGTCACGACCTCGCCCAGCATGGTGTTGGCGCCGCCCCACTCCAGCCAGTACGTCCCGGGCTTGCGGGTGTCCGGCGAGTCCGTCAGCGTCACGGTGCCGCTCTGGGCGCCGAGGACCATCGCCTCGCCTGCTCCCCAGTGCTGGACCTTGATCGCCTGGTCGCTGCCGAACCACGCGCCGTAGCCCGTCCCGCCGAGCAGGACGACCAGGACCGCGGCTGCGGCGATCCACGCTCTCCGTTTCCAGCGTCCGCGGCGCTGGCCTGTTCGAGGGGGTGCGGTCACCGGTTTGCCGGCCGTTCGCTGGAGCTCGGGCGTCATGCGGAATCCTCCCGCCGTGCGCGGACCTGGAAAGTCGCCTTCACGTTTACACCGTACACGGCGATGTATACGCTGTAAACGTCGTCGGTGGCGCGGCGGGCGGGAAACGGTCCTGCGGCGGCTTCGGGGCGTCTGCGGATCGGCTTTCGGAGAGCGGCGCTCTCTACTATGGAACGTAGTAAAAATATCGTTTCGGCAGGGACGCCGGTAACTGTGGGATAGATCTCGACACGCGGCGTTACTTCGCGTTAGGTTCCGGATATAAGGATCTTTGTCTGGCTATTCGGAGGTCCCCGTCTATGGACGTTCCCGGTTACACCGAGGTCCGGGAGCTCGGCCACGGCGGGACAGGCCGGGTGATGCTCGCCGTACGGGACTCCGACGGTTCGCACGTCGCGATCAAGCACCTGTCAGCGCAGTTACGCCAGGACGAGCGGTTCGTCAACAGGTTCCGCGCGGAAGCGCTGGTCATCAAGGACCTCGACAGCCCGCACACGGCCCGCCTGCTCGAGTACGTCGAGGGCGACGGCGACGCCGTCATCGTGATGGAGCTGGTCGACGGCGTCACCCTGCGGCGGCTGCTGGAACGCGAGGGCGCGACCGGTGCCGAGGCCGCGCTGGTCGTGCTGAAGGGCGCGCTGCTCGGCCTGGCCGAGGCCCACAGGAACGGCGTGGTGCACCGCGACTTCAAGCCGGAGAACGTGATCGTCACCCCCGACGGCCAGAGCCGGCTCGTCGACTTCGGCGTCGCCGCCCACTCGGGGGAGACCGCGCCGCTCGTCGGCACCCCCTCGTACATGGCGCCCGAGCAGTGGGCGGACGCCCCCGCCAGCCCCGCCACCGACGTCTACGCGGCGGCCGTGGTGTTCTTCGAGTGCCTCACCGGGCGCCGCCCGTTCGCCGGCGAGAACGTCGCCGCCCTCGCCTACCAGCACCAGCACGCCTCGCCCCCGCTGGAGGACATCGACGAGCCGCTGCGGCAGCTCGTCGAGCACGGCCTGGCCAAGGACCCCGCCGGACGCCCCGAGTCGGCCGAGGCGTTCCTGGCCGAGCTGGAGGAGACCGCCGCCGCCGTCCACGGCGACGACTGGGAGACGCGGGGACGGCTCGCGCTCGGCTCCCTGACCCTGCCGTTCACCATGCTGCTGCCGATGGCCAAGCCGGTGCCGGAGACCGGTACGAGCCTGTTCCAGACGACGTTCGCGCCGACGTCCAAGCTGGCGCTCACGGGCGGGCTGGTGCTGGCGACGGCCGCCGCGGTGGCCACGGCGTTCGTGATCTGGCAGGACCCGGCCGACAACGTCGACGCGCTGCACCCGGCGACGTCCCCGCCGCCGGCGACGGACGTCCCGGCGTCGCCGCCGCCCGCGACCCGGACGCCGGAGCCGACCGTCAGCATGTCCCCGCCCGCCACCTTCACCGCGGCGCCCAGCCCGTACGAGACGGCGCCGCCGCCCAGCTTCGAGGTCCTGCCCCCGACCACGCGGGCCCCGGACCCGGCCGAGACCAGGCCGCTGCCGACGCGCACCCGCGAACCCACCCGCGAACCCACCCGGGCCCCCACTCGGCCCCCCACTCGCGCCCCCACGAGAAGACCCACCACGCGACCTACGCCCGAGCCCACCAGGCCGGAGCCCACGCGATCCGAGACGAGACCGCCCGCCACGCAGCCGCCCGCGAGCACCCCGCCCGCCACGAGGCCGCCGGACCCCGGCACGCCCCCGCCCAGCAGGACCAGCAGACCGCTGCTGTCGGTCTCGGTGAAGGTCTCGCTGGACGTGCCCGTGCTCAGCGGCAAGGGCGACCGGCTCCTGGACGCCGACATCGGCCTCGGGCTCGGCACGGGCCTGCTCGGCCTCGTGGTCGTCCCCGGGTCGGTGCTGCTCGGACGGCAGATCGTGGTCCGCAGGACCCGCCGCCCCCGCGATACCGAAATGAAGTGAATTTGCAGGCGGTAAGGCTTGATCCTCTACTATCTAGCTTCGGAAGAGGGCGCCCCCGGCCTGATCGACTCCTGACCGGGCTGCCCTGCGGCACAGGCTAAGGAGAAGCGTGGCGGTTGCGTCCCCTGCCGGAAGGCGGCGCGGCCCGCTTCGACCCCTCGTCGTGACCCTGGTCGCGGGCACGGCAGCGACGCTCCTGGCGGTGTCGTCCGCCACAGCGGGCCAGGCGGCACCCAAGCCGACCGTGAAGCAGCTCAAGAAGGAGCTCGCCGCCCTGCAGAAAGAGTCGGACAAGCTCATCACCGACTACTACAACGGGCGGATCAACCACCAGAAGGCGGAGAAGGCCGAAAAGTCGGCCCGCGAGAAGCTGGCCGCCGCCCAGGAAGTCTACGACCGCGAGTCGACCCAGCTCAGAGCGATGGCCGTCACCCAGTACATGCGCGGCGGGCAGGAAGGCCTGACGCTACTGGGCAACGAGCACGACCCCACCGCGCTGATGAGCAAGCTGGCGCTCTCCCAGTACCTCGTCGACCAGCAGGACGCCAGGCTGCGCGGCTACGCCCAGGTGCGCGACGACCACAAGCAGGCGCGGGACGAGGCGAAGACCCGCGCCGACGAGCTCGCCGCCCTCGTCGATGACCTGGGCAAACGCAAGGAGAAAGCCGAGAAGCTGATCGACCAGATCAAGGACAAGATCGACCAGCTCTACCAGGCCCCCGGCGTGCGGCGCTCCGACGGCACCTGGGTGCCGCAACTTCCCGGCGGCTCCGACAACATCACACCGCGCATGCGCCTGGTGAAAATGTTGGTCAAGGAGCGGTTCGCGGTCCCGTTCGGGATCGGTTGCTACCGGACCATCCAGGACGGCGGCGAGCACCCCCTCGGCCGGGCGTGCGACTTCATGCTGAGCCGCGGCGGATCGCTGCCGTCGGCGGCGGAGGTCGAGCGCGGCAACGAGATCGCCGCATGGGCGATCAAGAACTCCAAGCGGCTCGGCATCATGTACATCATCTACCGCCAGCGGATCTGGCACGCCAGGACGGGAACGTGGCGCACCATGTCCGACCGCGGCGGCACCACCGCCAACCACTTCGACCACCCGCACATTTCGGTCTACTGACGGTCTGACGACGCCGGCCTGCGGGCCCCGTGGGCGTGATGCTCTCCAGCCGCTCACCGAGGAAGCGCCTGAGCGACCGACTCCGTCACGACGTCCCGCCGGACTTCATCGCTCATGGGCGTCCGGGGGCGCGCCTCAACTGTCTGTTCGGTGACGCGCACCGACGCTGACGCCGAGAACATGCGGTCCCTCGGTGGTGGCCGCCTGGGAAGGCGATCGGCGGGTGCCAAAGACTTTCGGGCTTGAGCCCTCGACGCGGATCGAGGGCTCAAGCCTGCTCCTACGCGCCGTCCTTGTGCAGCAACCGGTCGAGCCTGAGATCCAGGTCGATCATTTCGCAGCGGAGGAAGTCGAGCCTCCGCTGGATCTCGGACTGAACGGATGTGAGGTGCCTGGTGGTCTGTGATCGAAGGTTTGCGATCTCGATGCCGAGGGCCGCGAACTTCTGGTCCGTGCCGGACTGGGCGTCTGTGAGCTCCGCCCTCGCCTGGGCGACGTCGACCGTTGCCCCTGTGATCGCGGCCTGCATGGTCTCCATGCGCATGCAGATCTCTGTCAGCAGGTTCGCGTGTGCGCATCGCTGCCCATGGTCATCGAACGTGGTGCGACCGGGGTGCGTTGCCGCTTCGAGATCCTTCACACGGAGTTTCAGATCGATGATCTCCGCTTCTACGTCCACGTGCCCCTACCTTTGCGGTAGCTGGAGAAGGCCCGCGCCCTGACGGCCGGGCCCACCTTCTGTGAGCAGATGCTCGCAGGCAGTCAATGGTCCTGGCCATCGTCGCCTGAAGCCCGGGTACGGTTTTCTTCTACTCCGTGCAAACCCTCTTGCGCTGGCGGCTGGGAAGACGGGATACCAGGCACGTCCCCCCAGGGTCTCGGGCCTGCTGCGGCTGTGCCGAAACGGGAGCTCGTCGACGGACGTGGCACCGGGTGCGGGTGAATGTGCGCCGTGGCGCGATGTGCCGGGGCCCGTACGGTCGCCGGTAGAGGGTCTTCGGGCTGTTCCGTGTTGTCCAAGGGCGTGTTTCGAAAGCGTCGGGCTCGGCCTGAGCCAGCGGGGCTCAGGCTGAGCCTTGTGCGGGTTCAGTGAGCGATCGGGTCTGGGTCGTGGGCCGATCGGTGTGCTGTGGTGGTGGCCGGGTCTTTGCAGCACCGTGGTCGGTTGGACGTGAAGTGCTCGTTGATGTGCCGTCGAAGGGCTGCCAACTCGTCACCGAGAGCGGCGAGGTCTTGTCTCATCTCGGTCCGCAGGTCGGCGATGTCGGCCTTCACCTGGGTCATGCCGGTCGTGATCGTGGTGATGTCGTGGCGGGAGCGCTGTGCCGCTTTGAGCGTACGCAGGCGTGCCAGCAACTGGAGGATCTGTGCCTCCAGGTCCACGCATTGCTACTTGCTACCTTTGCGCAGATGGGAAGGGGCCCGGCACGCTGTGATGGCCGGGTCCTGACTGTGTGAGCACACCGTGGTAGAAAGCGCACCTTCTTGGCGGTCATCGTTCGTGGTCAGGGTGGTGTTCTTTACACCGGCACCCAGCGTGTTTCTTCCCCGGGGGGATTATCAGGGGCCCGGGTGCAGGTCACAAAAAGGGGGCCGTCCGCAGTTCACCGCGGTCCTGAACGGAAGAAGGGTCGAAGAGCGGACGGTCGCCGACCTTCGGCCCCAAGGTGTACAAGCAACGCCAAGCCGGGGAATCCGGCTCAACCGGCTCAACCGCCACCGAGTCGGGGGTGCCCGCTTCGACAAACTCACCATCTGCTACGTAGCCGCGCCCTGTGTCGCCGCGATCAACGAGCGGCTGTGAACCGGCTTTAGCCCCCCGGCGGGCTCGCTGGGGGGCTCGATCATGGCTGCTCTCAGTTGCTGTTCATGGGGTCGGGTGGGAGCGGGATATCGAAGTGTGTGAACAAGGCCTCGAACAGCTGCGTGTGCCTGTCGAGAATCCTGGAGTGGCTCTCCAGCTTCTCCGAGTGCTGATCCAGGATCTGAGTGTGCCGATCCAGGGTCCTGGAGTGTTCATCCAGAGTCTTGGAGTGTTGATCCAGGATCTGGGAGTGCTGCTG